>NZ_JACXSS010000002.1 GCF_014850955.1 Methylomonas albis | reverse complement strand
AACAAGAAAACCAAAGCAATCTGCACGCACCCTGGAACAAAGGCAAGTTAATTGGTCAGAAATTGCCACTAAAATTGAAGGAAATCTGGGCCATTCGCATACGTTTGCAGATGGCCAAAAATATCCGTGAAGTGGCTCTCTTCAATCTTGCCATTGATAGCAAGCTCCGGGGATGTGATCTGGTCAAACTTAAAGTTTGCGATGTTGCGCAAGGTGGTCGAGTGTCATCACGATCAATTGTAATGCAGCAGAAAACACATAGACCAGTTCAGTTTGAAATTACCGAGCAAACCAGAGACTCGTTGGCAAATTGGATCAGCCAGTCTCAACTGAAGACCGAAGAGTTTCTTTTTCCAAGTCGAATTCACGATTCGCCACACCTCTCTACGCGGCAATATGCTCGAATTGTTGAACACTGGGTAACATCTATTGGTCTTGATCCGGCAGCATATGGTACTCACACAATGCGCAGGACTAAAGCCACATTGATTTATCGTCGGACAAAAACTTGCGAGCCGTTCAACTACTGCTGGGTCATACCAAGCTAGAGAGCACAGTGAGATATCTCGGATAGAGGTCGATGATGCGTTAGAAATTTCGGAACAGACAGCAATTTAATGTTTAAATTCATGGCGGCGGTTACAATTTGCTTAACCGCCGTGCTTGCGAACGGAAAAAGATCTACCTATTCTTGATGACTACCCTAATCTGCCAATGACCGCAAATTGCTCTATCCAGCCTACGGCCCTACGCGCCCGAAATAACAAGTATAAGATGCACAACAAACATTAAAACAAACGTGAATAGAATGGCAATTGAAGATACAGAAGAAATCGAAGGTCTAAGTAAAGACGAAGATGCCTCTTTGGGTGATTACCCCATCGACACCTTATTGATCAGAAATGAAACCCGAACTATCCATGATGTAACACGCCGAATTGATAAAGGCTTCTTTATTATGGCTCCCGATTTTCAGCGTGATTTTGTTTGGGAGGAAGATAAACAAAGCAAGCTAATTGAATCGGTATTAATGCGTATTCCCTTGCCAGTGTTTTATTTAGGGGAAGACAATGATGGAAAAATGATTGTCGTTGATGGTTTACAGCGATTAACAACTTTTAAACGTTTTCTTGATAATGATTTTCGTCTGAAACTGCCAAAGCAGCCAGAATTGAATAAAAAACTGTTCAAAGAACTTTCATCTAAACTGCAAAACCGCATTGAAGACTGTAATTTAATTCTTTATGTCATTGATGCTAAGGTACCAGAGCGAGCTAGACTAGATATTTTTGAACGTGTCAACAGTGGTGAACCACTGACCAGACAACAAATGCGAAATTGTTTATATAGCGGCAAGCAACTCAGTTTTTAAAAAAAGAATCAGAAACAGATCTTTTTAAAAAAGTCACAGCAAATAGTTTAAAACCTAAAACAATGCGTGATAGAGAATGTGTCAATCGATTTTGTGCTTTTTTTTATTGCCACTTGATAGTTATAGAGGTGATATGGATGAATGGCTAGCTGAGTCCTTAAGAACAATGAATCAATTGGATGAAACACAATTAATAACGCTTTCCAGAACATTCCAAAACGCACTAAAAAACAATTTCATATTATTTCAGGAACAAGCATTTCGCAAGCACAGCCCCATACAAAGCAGGCGTGGTGTTTTAAATATTTCACTTTGGGATGTAATGACTACAGGACTAGCTAATTACTCTGAAGAAGAAATTAACGATCATGCTCCTGAAATTAGAGATCATTTTTATGAATTACTAAGCGATGAAGATTTTACTAGCTCTATTACTTTGGGTACTAATAGCGCACGTAATGTAACATTTCGTTTCAAAAAAATACGCGAAATGGTTCAGGAGATATTTCATGCTTAATCGTATTTATCTTAAGTTTTTTAAATGTTTTGAAGAATTACCTTTACCTTTAGCTCCACTCACACTCTTATCTGGTACTAACGCATCGGGTAAATCATCTGTGTTACAGGCTTTGGTGTTGTTGCATCAAACAATGCGGGAGCATGAATGGTCAACGCGCTTAATGCTTAATGGAAAATCAATTAAATTAGGCACTGTACTGGATGTTGTCAATGAATCACAAGGCGGAAAAAGTTTTGAAATTGGTTTAACGTATAAAGATATTTCATATTCTTGGGTATTCACTGGAGAGCGCAACGAGTTATCTATGGATGTTGAAATAATTTGTATTACTAATAATACCACGGGCACTAAAAATCTAATTGACTATCCCAAACTTAAAAAAGATCATCCAGATAATCATTCTGATTATTTACAAAAGCTTTTACCAACTTACTTCACATTAGCCAGTCATGATTTTAATATGCCTTTCTCAAGTGGAGAACGTAAAGATGGGTTTGTAACTGATATACATCAACCTTTAACAACAGGCTTTACTTATATTACAGCCGAACGTATTGGGCCACGCGAAATATACGCACTTGAGGACAAACAAATAGCTTATGCCGTAGGACCCATGGGCGAATATGCAATGAGTCTATTTTACTCAAAACGTGATGAACCTATTTTAGATGGCTTAATTCTTAAATCAGAAAGCCGAAATACCTTGTTTCATCAAGTTACTGCACGAATGCAACATTTTTTTCCAAATTGTTTATTAGCGGTAGAAAAAGTACAAAATGTCAATGCAGTTACATTGAGATTGAAAACGTCAAATGAAACAGAGTTTCACCGCCCTATTAATGTTGGATTTGGTTTAACACAAGTATTGCCAATTGTGATTGCTGGACTATCCGCTCAAAAAGAAGATATATTGTTAATTGAAAACCCTGAAGTGCATTTGCATCCTGCCGGGCAAGCGCTTATGGGAATGTTTTTAGCTGAAATAGCCAGCGCTGGCGTACAAGTTATTCTTGAAACCCATAGTGATCATGTTCTTAACGGTATTCGCCGCCTGGTGAAGATGGGGGGATTTTACCTGAACATATTGCCTTACATTTCTTTAACCCACGTTCTGCTGACGCACCGCAAATAATAAGCCCACAAATTAATACCCATGGTGACCTTAGTTGTTGGCCTGATGGTTTTTTGACCAATTTGACAAAGATATGAATTATTTTGCAGGATGGAATTAATGGAGCTTGTTCTCAATGAATTGTCTTTACATGGGCAGTTTACCTGTGTAGCTGATTTTGAAAGCGCTGTAGATAATATTATGAATATAAAACAGCTCAAGCCAGAATTGCATTGTCATCGCAATTTAAGAGATGGCACAGTTTTAGTTACACACGACTTATCGTTACAACAATCTGTCAATCAATTCAAGCTCGAGAAGAAAAGGGCATTTATGTCATGGATAACTACAAAAGGCCCTTTTTGGGAAGAAAGCCGACAGCATAGTCCTGATGATTGGTTAGAATCACAAAATGATATCGTAACAGACACTGGATTGGGTGAAGTAGCTTATCGCCGTTTTAAAGGAAGTAATTATCAAACGTTCAGTTTTGAAGGTTCTAAATGGGATATTGACTCAATTAATGTTGATTGGCACTGCAATGGTCAGGTTAAATCTATCGATGTTATTAACCACTGGAAAATCAAAGAAAGATTGATTGCCGACTTATTAAATGATTATCAGCCTGACAAATCAAATCTACCTACTTTGAACAAACCTCTTCCTAATTTAAAATTATCTAATGAATTTGTTGATTTAGCTAAGTTTAGAGCGGATTTGAATAGCCATTCCCATGAGGGCAAACTGGCCCTTATTCAATCTATAGCCGACAGGATAGCAAAACTTAATGGTTATAAATTTAATCCAAACTTATCCACCTCAAACCAAATAAAAAGCAAAAGTTATCGAAAAATTTACGAATCTATTTGCGAAAATGGAAAAAAAATTTATCTTTCAGTAGACTTTGAAAAGGGGGCGTTTGAGTTATGCAACCACGAAGGCGAACACCAAGGTGAAATTAAATTTGATGGCGAAAAGTCGGGCATAGCACAGTTGAATCACAATATATTCATAAATCTATAAAGATTGTAAAGTAGCCCGAGTATGCAACGCATACCTTTTTAATGCGTTCACGCCACTCTCTGGTCTTCATTTGATACGCGTAACCAACCCTACATTGGATTTAATCATTGGCAGCAATGCTGCCAGTTTTCAGGGGCGTAGGAACTGAACAACCTGAAACGCATCGTTCGCGATTGGTGCGGTTCGTAAACTCACCACACCCTACGCCTGCTTTTGGCTGGACATTTGCCATTGGCACTTTCGTTTCGTCTGGCGGGTTTTGGCCGGGTCGAGCCAAAGAGAACGCAAGGTTGCTTGCCGAAAAGCGGCCATTCACTGAACTTAGGGATGGAAAATTTCGTCAGCATCCTCAGTGGCCGCAATTTCTGGCCGATTGCGACAATTCGCCATTTCCAGGAGCCGACATTCACTACTGGTGGATTCGTATCGGAACTGGTTGCTGGTTTGTAGTGGAATATGCAAAATAGGGTTATTCAGTGTGACAAATTTTCTGGGGTTCCGGCTACAACCTCAAAAAGGTTTTCCAGGGTACAAGGCTATAATCATACGCTGAATCCTCTCTTGACCAATGACATTGCAAAGGACTACGCGATGATAAAATCAGCTTGCAACCCTCAGCCATCATGCCATTAAACCTAGAATATCTTGGCATAGTCGCGCGTATTGATGCCCGAATACAGCAACTCGACGCGCTTGGTCTGAGCGAATTCGAAATAAAGACTGAGATGGCCGATTTGATAGCCGACTTCCATACCGTGTTGAGCCAGGCAACCCCTCGAGAGAATGAGGCTTTATGCGCGGAGTTTGCCGGATTCCAACGGTTTGCCAAAATCATGCAGACGCTTGCAACACCCATGGCGATCGATAGTCAGGAGGTTTCCGGCGGACTACCCAGCGAACGAGTGGATAAAGTGGCCGCAGCGATTAATCAGCGCGTCCTGCAACTCGAAGCTCAGGGCATTGATGGCGCTGAATTATTGAAACAAATGGTCGGGCATATTTTAAATTTCCAATGGCTATGGACGACGGTATCCGACGCCAAGCTAGCCCAACTTTGCCACCAATACCCAGGGCTATACCGGTACGGCCAACAGATGGAGAAAGCAGCGGCAATCGAAAACCAAAAGAAAAAAGACGCTCTTAGCCACCTGCCGGTATTACCCGATGTATTAAAAGAAATGATCGTTTACCTGCTGACTGAAGGCGGCATGATCGAAAGCCGGCTTCAAATGATTCTGGACGAAAGAAGACTGCGCGAATCATCCAGCGAGTTGACATTAATAAATGACTACTTTGAGCATTGGATGGAGGGTTATAAAGGCCTGGAAAAAGGACTGCGCGCCGCCCAGGTACCCGAAGAAACTCATGGAATAGTCATGAAGATCTTTGAGCCGATGGCTCTACGTATCATCCATCTACACAACAAGGTATTTGAAAATCGAATAAGTCAGTCGCCGAACCGCTCATAGCAAATCCGCCCCCGCGTGATCCTTAAACAGATTGGCCGAGCGCACATACCCGGCCAGCACGTCGGTGGAGCGGTGGCGGCTGACTTCCGCCAGCTTGAAGATCGAGGCCCCGGCTTCGGCGGCGCTGGTGACGAATCCGGCCCGCAAGCTGTGGGCGGCGAAGTCGGCGGCATTGAGGCCGACTGCGCCGGCATAGCGTTTCACTACATTCGCCACGCTCTTATCGGATAGGGCGGCTCCGCCGACCCGGCTCCCCTTCCCCACCGCCCTGAACACCGCCCCTTCACGGACGCCGGCCACGGCCAGCCAATTTGTCAGCGCTGTCACCGGGCAGAACAGCAGGCTGCCGTGGGGAATGGCGATCACCTGCCCTGCCCCTTCCTGGTCGGTCTTGGATTGTCGAATCGTCACCCGCAGCCCATCGACCACGAACGCCAGGTCGGCGACCGTTAACGCCACCAGCTCCGCGCGGCGGAAGGCGCCGGCAAAGCCCAGTAGCAACAGCGCCCGGTCGCGTTTCCCCGTCAGCGTAGGGGGACAGTGGCGCACCATTTCCTTGACGATGTCGGCGGTGGCGGCTTTCTTCTTGATGGGGGCGATGCCTTTCGCCCGACGGATGCCTTTCAAGGCCGCCGTCACGCCTTTATGCGCGGTCGGTGTCGCGTGGCCTTGGGCCTCATGGGCGCACTTGATGGCGGCGAGCCGCCGGTTCAGCGTCGAGGCAGCCACACCGGCCTGCGCTTGGCTGGCCAGGAACAGCACGACGGATTCCGGCTTGGCCGGCAACGCTGTTTGCGCGTTAGCCACGCACCAGGTCTTGAAAATCTTGAAATCGCTGGCGTAGGCTTTGCGGGTGGCGAAGCTTAAACTCTGGTCGATGTAGTGCTGGGCAGCTTCGGCCAGTTCGCGTCGCTCCAGGTCGGTGTTTTTGGCGGGAATCAGGGCGGTCATTTTCGGCGGTTTTTGGTTCCGGGAATCAGCGTTATCGGAACTAAAAGCATAGCAGGAAAAGCTAGGTGGTGGCAGTAGTAGTAGAAAAAGCAACTGTTCCTACTATTCCGCAGAAACAGCAACTACTAAGGCAACTTTACTGGCACCGGCACCAGTTTTTTCAACCTGCCAGCACTCAAAAGATCGGGCTATGCAGACTAGTGACGTTCTGCTGGCGAGAGCGCACAGTGATTTGCACATCAACATCCTTATCAAGTCGGTTGAGAATGGTCATCAAGCGGTCAATGGTGAAACGGTCAAGTTTCACTTGTCTGATGCGTGAGAAATCAGCAGCAGCAATGGCGGTTAACTCTGATGCTTTGCGAACGCTCAAAGAGCGATCATCAAGAACACCAATAATTTCAGCCGCAAGTGTTGCTTTCAGATGTTCTACATCTGCATTTGCATGGGCAAAATCAGCAAAGAGATTGCCGCTACCACGGACGATTTCTAAGGGTTCATCGGTCATTTAAGAGCCTCCTTTAAGCGTTTTAGCCGTTCATGCACCAAGTCAATTTCATGTTTTGGTGTTTTGATGCCTTGGGTTGATTTTTTCTGAAAGGCATGAAGAACCCAAATCTCTTCGCCTATCTGCACGGCATAGACAACGCGGAACGCATCCCCTCTGTGCCGCAAAACAATTTCCATGATACCGCCCTCAAATCCCTTGAGGGGTTTTACACAATCGGCCATTTGCCCTTCGGCGGCCACTGTGAGCGCCCGCAAACCTTGTGTTTGCACAGACTCAGGGAATCCTTCGAAGTCTTTTTTAGCCGCTTTAATCCATGAAACGGGTCTTGTTTTCTTCATTTCTTCAGCCTGATTTATCAGTTTTGAGTGTAGTCATATTTGACAACACTCGCAAGCTATATTTTATTCCACCTCCGGCGACGGCAAGCTGTCCGGCACTGTTGGACTTCAAATCCATCACTAGCTGTTAAGTTTATGTTTTTTTTATTGTTTCATGTAAAATCGTAAAATATTGGTTTTTTACATGAAAAAACATGAAATTCATAGACATAGACTCTAATTCAAATAAAATTAAGATTAATGCCATTCAGTGTTATGAGTCTTGGAAAGACACTATGAATAAATGGCGTCCTTACAAGGGAAGTATGATGTGGCGTAACATCTCAGGCATTGATTACTTGATACACCAGACCGCAAAAATACAAAAAAGCCTTGGCGCCCGATCTGAAGAAACAGAATCTATCTATAGAAATTTTCAAGAAAGAAAATCCGAGCTTTCTGAGCGGATTAAAACGCTTAAAATCAATCAAGAAAAGCATGCAAGAATGTGCAAGGCGGTCAATGCAAACAGAGTTCCACGCATGGTTGCAGATATTTCAAGACGATTATCTGACTTTCCAGTATTGGCCAATAAAACACTCATTGTTGGAACTAGCGCCTTATATGCTTATGAGGCGGCGGCAGCGGTGTATTTTGAGCCTGATATGGTAGCAACCGATGATGTTGATGTTTTGTGGGATACCAGAAAAAAAATAAGCATCGCATCAGCAGAGCCAAAAGGCTTTATTGGACTACTTAAATCAGTTGACAAGTCTTTTGAGGTAATGGACAGCAATAAATACAGAGCATCCAATAAAGATGGCTTTATTGTTGACCTTATTCAACCCGCTAACAAGAATGTTATGTTTAGCGACTATTCTTCAATGTCAGATTTTCCTGAAGACTTAGTGGCTGTAGAGATAAAGGGATTAGCGTGGTTGGTTTCGTGTCCAAAATTTACAGCCACCGGCATAGATGATCAAGGCTTTCCTGTCGATATTACTGCGCCTGATCCAAGAGCTTTTGCCATGCATAAGAATTGGCTTTCAACCAGAGGTGATAGAAATCCGGATAAGAAAAAACGAGATTTAGAGCAGTCTATAGCCGTTTTTAAGCTGGTTAGCGACAAGCTATCATTTCTTGATTTTAGTGACGATGCACTTAGAGCTATGCCGTTAGAGATAAGAAAATCTATAAAGATGTAAAGAAGCTTACACTTTGCAGCCGCTCATAAGTCTATGGGGCTTTGGTTTAAACTCGCTCAAAGTAAAATATATTATTCTATATGATATGATACCATTTAGTATCATATTACTTTGTTAGCTCTTCAATTTTTGCGTCGATAGCCTCATGCAGAATGGCTAGACAAAATTTCTGCATGCTGTCTGGCGTGTGCTCGGCAATGTATTTCAGCTTCAACAGATAAGGTTCCGACAACCTGATATTGAATGGTTTGATGACATCTTCCCTTACCTTGTCGTCTTCCCAAGGATAGGCCAGCTGCTTAGTCGATGCCGGCTTCTTGCTCGTCGTCCTCTGTTCTGCTCCGCCCAGAAAGGCATCCAAGTCGGTTTTTGATTTTGACGGTAATCTGCTTTTTAATTCACTCATTGCCAAACACCTCTTGATATAACATTTCCATTTCTTCCACAGCCTTTAGGTCTTTCGGTTTTAGTTCGATCACCGCCAAACCGTCTTTTGCTGCTTTCCGATAAGCAATGCGATCTCGAATAGTGACATCGGCAAGATCGAGATTAGCGAAATCGGCAAGCAATTTGCCAGTTTCATCCGATTCATGAACAGAAGGGTTGGTAGATGAACGGCTGATAATTACCCTCGCCTGAATATCTGGGTTGAACGCTTTCGCGGTTTCGACCAATTCATCCATTTGATTGAGAGTCCAGATGTCAAACTGGCTTGGTTGGATTGGGATATAAGCCCTTTGAGCGACAACTAGAGCAGACCGTAACTCAACAGAGTCACGACCACCGGCATCGATGATAATATCTTGATAGCGGTGTTCGAGGTCTTTGACTTCTGCTGGTAGACCTTTACCGAATTTCTGAACACAAGCCACTCTTGGTAGCACTTTTTCTTCATCACGACTTTGCACCCAATAGTTGGCGCTACCTTGCGGATCAGTGTCGATCAGTAAAACATCCCGTCCAGCCAAGGCCCGCATCGCGGCAAGATTGGTGGCCAGTGTAGTTTTGCCGGTACCGCCCTTCTCCCCACCAATCAGAATAATCATATTAGTTCATCCTATGTCACTTCATATATGATTATATAATATCATACCATTTCATATTTTATGGTTTTTGTTAGCGTAGTTGTATGAGGGGAGATTTAAACAAGCAATACAAAAGCTCCCATAGGTTTAAAGGAATCCACTACCGGCAAAGAACTAATAGGTATGATATTATGTGGAATAATATCATACCATATTTCAAAGGCTCTTCTTCTAAACTCCTTGCAAATACAAAGGACTGAGCCATTGTTTATCGCAATTTCTTTTTAGCCTCGGCCAGACTATTTTTGCGCTGAAGCGCCTGATCAAATGTTTCGCCGGGCTTGGCAATTTCCGATAATGATGTACCTGTCAATCGTGCAATTACAGTTGCTCTTGTTTCACCTGGCCGAGCTTGACGGTTTATTTCTTCCTCTGAAAGATGCTTTTTTTCCAAAGACTGGGGCTTATCTTTTAAGCCAAACTGAAATTGGAAATGCGTTATTGTTCTTCCTGATTTGCGCTGGCCGTACTTCACCCATATGTTTGAATGTTGATTGATTTCTTCAACAGCCGGATCAATGACTCGTTTTTTTAGATCAACGACCCTGTCGTATTTCTCGTCTACCTGGAACTGGCGCTTTAACCATTCAACTTCAATTTCTCTCTCACCAGCAGAATTCCATTGCACTAACAACTCATATAGGCGGATAGAATAAACGCTTTCAAAACGAGCAACGTGTTTAAGCTTGTACTTAGTGAATTCACGCGACAATTGCGATAAATAGGGAATGATGCCAAGCGAAAAACTGAGAACCAGCTTGCCCTCGCCAGGTACATAATCAATAGCACTGATCCAACGAGTTTTTCTCTGCGTAATTTGTGGATTTTCAAGGTCGGGATCGTCAATCACGACACTGCGCTCATAAAGCTTTTCTGCGGCTTTTTTAAGATCTCTATAGGCGTTTGAAAGATTATCCAATCCAACTAAATCCGCCACTCCAGAAGCAGTTACCTCAAATCGATAATTCTCGGTTAACACTGCTTTAGAGTCGATTTGTGCAATACAAGCCAATAAAACCCGTTGCTCGGCTAAAGTCAGCATATAGCTAGCTTCTACAACCTTATTGGATTTTACAACTGTAAGATAGGACGACTGTTCCAAAATTATATGACGACATTAAACAAATGATGTCTCACTATACGCCGCTTCAAAAATAGCGACAAGGAAAAGTTAATGTCGTTATATAACGATCAATCTGTCGTCATATGTTACAGACAATGAATGCAATTATTGGGTTATAGCGCACTTAAAACAAAGAAAAGCCACGGACAATCAATCTGTCGTCATATACGATCAATCCGTCCACCTGTAACGATCAATCTGTCGTTGTATAACGATCAATCTGTCGTCATATTAAGATCAATCCGTCGTTATATGTCCTCTGTAACCATTGCCATTCATAGGTTGAGGCACTCCTAAAAAACAATAAAAGATAAAAAATGAAAAAATAGCACCGACAATCAATTTGTCGTCATATCTTGCAGGGTAAAACCAAAGCTTATCAGGTCAAACAGGTACTGTTAGCCATCGACAAGTTAAAGGGGGAAGACAATGAACATGTCGGTCTCTATGTCGAACTACCTTCCTTGTCTTGGTTGGCCACTACGGCAGAGGAAGCCATTCCAGAACCGCTATCAAAAAAAACTACAACGGTGAATTTAGAGCACAGGGCAGGGCATTAGTGTTGGCCTGAATCGCTTAGTCAGTGCTAAGTTAGCCGGGTAACATTTGAAAAAACCAGAAGATGTATCGCAATTCAATGCACGGAAACTAGAAAAATCAGCAAATTACCGTAATTGCCATCCTTGGCAATTATACCAGATAAACAGTCGATTTACCTTTTTTGAATATTTTTAGTAAGCCATCAATCCCGATCACATAACAGCCCAGCAAGACCACACCGTTCAACAAGGCTTTTTGTTTTACGCCAGGAGAGAATAGGGCAGGGCGGTTCAATGAAATCCATGCTCGATCAATGATTCCATAACCGTCAGCCATGGGAAACCACCGAATACAAGTAAACGGCGGGATTTAAGAGCTAAGAGATTTTTAGCTAGGTGTCGATTTCTTTGCGCCAGTGGTTTTTGCCGGCTGATGGCTGCTAAGGGCCTGTATGAGTTCGGCGGCTTGGGCTTTCGTGGCCTCCAGTTGTCCGCGTAATTGAGCGGCTTCCTCGCGGGCCGTGGCGGCTTGTTTGTGTGCGTTGTCTCTATCGGCCTCGATCTTCGTTAAGCGTTCGGTAACACGGTGAGTTTCTTCAGCGGTGCGCTTGCGCTGTTCTTGATGGGTTTCTTCGGCGGCGGCGGCTTGGGCTTTTACCGTCGCCAGATCTGCGCGACCCTGGTCGCGTTCAGCGGTTAACGATTGAACTGATTTTTTCTGCTCAGCTAGTTCCGTCCGGATTCTTTCAAATTCAATCGCGTGTTGTTCATTAGCCGTCTTAGCAGTTTGTTCAGTTAACGCCAGGCGTTCTCGCAATTGCGCCAGTTCTACGGCTTGTTGTTGACTAATGGCCTGAGTTTCGGCCAGGCGCTTTTCAAATACTTCCGATTCGGCTCTAACTTCATTCAGTTTGGCTTCCAAATCATCGACCGTGCTGGAGGCATCGGCTAATTCACGTTCAGCCTGTTCCCGCTGATCGCCGGCGGCTCTAACCACTTCCGCAACCCGGCGCTCTGCCGCTTTTACGGCCTTGTCGTTTAACTCAACGGCCAGCATGGAAAGGCGTTCGGTGAGTGTTTTAGTGACAATGGCCACTTCCTCGGCCACCTCGATAGGCAATTCAGCCACCGGTTCCGCTCGGGTTACAGACTGGCTGGATAGATACTCATCCCAGACTTGTTTAAGCCGGCTTGGATTACCGCCGCCGACCTTCTGGCGTAAAGCAAAACCGGTGATATTGCGGCCAGCATCACGCAGCTCTTGACCGGCCTGGATGATGGCTTCCGGCGCAAATTCGGCAGGGCGTCCCGTTTGTATCGTGGTGGTTTGCATGAGGATTTCTCCTTTGAGGTGATGGTTTAAGTATAGCAGAAATAAAATAATAAACAAACTAAATAGTTAACAAATAAACGAACAAAGTAATAAACAAATAAACTAACAAACAAACAAACTTATTATCTAATTGCTCCTATCGCGTGCCAAATGACCTTCATTTGTGAATCTCACGAGATTGGCCGACTTTGCGTTTTTATTGCTTAAGATGGGGATTTGTATGGCTAGACTGGATAAATCGCCGCCACGGGCTTGAAATGGCGTTTTTTGAACCGAAAAGGCCAAAGCAGTGGACTGCTTAAGGCGGGGATGGGTGATGGACTAAAAAAGTATGGCCGGCATTGCTTCTGAAACCTTACTTAGGGTGGCTTCATCGGCTTGCACTCGCCACCGGCCAGGCGTAAAGGATTCCAGACGGTATACCGCGGTATTGGGCATTGGGAAGCCCGACCGGAACCGGCGAAAGGCTTTCATGCCTTGATGATGTCTGGCGTTAAACCCCAATAGCTTCCAGGTTAGCAAGGCGAACCAAATGCCATGCCCGAACAGCACGGTTTTATCCGGTAGGCTATCCAATTCCGGAATAAATGCCGTGACCCGTTGTTCAAATTCATGGAAGGTGTCAGCTTGTTCACCCATGCGTTGTTCCGGATCGGCGGCTTGCCAATAGGCTTCGGCAATCGGTCGGCGTTGTGCGCCAACCATACCTTGAATCAAGGCCGGATCAAGACATGAGAACTCGTTTAATGCCGAATGGATCACCGGCTGCATCGATACCTTGTTACAAAAGGGTAGGGCGGTTTGATGAGTTCTCAGGAATTCCGAAACCACAATCCTGCCGGGTTGCAGATCGAGGGCGGTGGCCAGTGCCTGAGCTTGGGTTTTACCCAACTCGGACAAAGGAATGGCATCGTGGGCCATCGTCACACCACCGGCATTAGCGATGCTTTCACCATGGCGAATAAAGATAATATTTTTCACTTAAATTTTTTCGCTATTTAATTTTAATTACGATTTTTAAATAAACCCAAAACCAGGTTGACCCTTAGCCATTAAAGCCAGTCCTCTTTTTTGGGTGATGGATCAAAAAAGAAGCCTTTAGGTTTCTCTTGAATGGGGCTTGGTTCGGTTTTAATGTTTTTTTCTGGTGTTAACGGTTTTAACCTTTGTTGAGTGTTTTTACCGATTTCCTTTTTAATCCTTTTATAGGAACCAATAAAGGTTAAAAACTTAATATCAATCCCGGCTTTTTCCGTCAGGGCGGCATGAATATCGGCCAAGGTCACCCCCTGTTTCATGGTTTCCTCGATATGAGGCATCAGCTCTCTGACGATACCGATCTTCGAACGCTTGCCGGTATTTTCGGCCAATTCCTTAAGTGCCTTGATAGCTTCATTGTTCATGGTATCGCCTCAATAGATCGTTTATGACTCTTGGATGAGTCTGTTTTATATCATAACTCTATCTACATGGTATCTATAGCGTATCTTAACGAATCCTTAGAACATCTAAAGCGTGTCGTTTTTGTATCCTTTATGTGTTTTTTCCTTCAAACAACCGTGCTACATCGATCGTCATTTCTCTATACAGAATTGTTTGAATCTTTAGCATTAGTATAAATCTTCCTTATTGGGTATCGGATTGTAGTTAAATCCTTTAAATTCAAGCGGTTTTTCAGGGTTTGGTTGGGTTTTAATCTCTTTTTCCGGCGCTTTTGGTTTTTGTTTGACAGTCTCACGGCGTTTTATAAAGTCATGAATCGTTTGCCGTGAAACCGTTATATCCATTTGCGCTAAAAATCCGCGAATCTGTTCCAATGAATACCCCTGTTCCTGCAAATCCCGTATCTCGTCCAAATAGGGATCGAGAACCGAGTTGCGGTTTTTAGGTTGGCTGGCCGCGGCCAGGCGGAGCAATTCTGACATGTCACCTCCTTTCCTATGACAGCTTAATTTAAGTCTATTCGCCGTAATCGTCAATCTATTGACATCATATTTAAGGCTGTTGTCAGTCTTATTTCATGGCTGCGTTAGCCTTATGTCAGCTCTTGTCAGCATAAATAACATGCCTTGTCAGTGTGTTGCTTAAGGTTTTACCCTGTGCTACCCTTTAGCCATTGCCAATATTAAACAATCAGGCACGTTGCGCATGTCATACGCCTATCGGCTTTGACCTGCGACCGTGCCAAGGGCGCTGCCCTTGAACCCAACACCGGGCCGCTATCGCGGAGGAAAAACCATCATGACCGACCAGCCGCGCAGCCTCTCCAAACGCCTCAACTTCCGGATCGACGAAGCCACCTATTCAGCCTTCGAAGCCAAAGTCAGCGCCGCCAACCTCACCCGTTCCGAATTTTTCCGCGATATTATTTTAAACAACAAAACCCAAGTCATCGCCCGCAAAATAACCACCGACCATACTAAACAAGCCTTATTCCTGATTAATAAAACCAGCAATAACATTAACCAACTCGCCAAAGCCGCCAACACCGCCCAGCAGTCCGGAAAAATAACCGACCAGTTATATCTCTCCGTCCTAGAATCACTCGACCAACAAAACCAATTACTCCAAGCGTTTTTAGACCATGTTAATTAGAATATCCGGCGGCGAGTCCGGCATTAAGGATTATTTAGAAGACGGTCAAAAACAAGGCCGCGATTACTCGCGCGAAGAATTAGACGAGCGCGTTATTCTGGATGGTGATTTAAAACTAACCGACGCCATCATCCACAAAATGAATAACGACGGCGACAAATACCTACACATCACCCTAGCCTTCAAAGAAGACGAAATCAGCCGCGATAGCTTGCAAGCCATCACCCAGGACTTCAAGGCATTTGCCTTCAGCGCTTTTCAGGATGACGAATACAGCTTTTACGCCGAAGCCCATTTGCCACGCATCAAAAGCTACACCCACGCCAAAACCGGCGAAGTAGTGGAACGCAAACCGCATATCCATATCGTCATCCCCAAATACAACCTGCTGTCAGGCGAAAGCCTTAATCCGTTCGGCCTGGTCGAACGTCAGGTCAAATACCTGGAAGCCATCCAGGAAACCCTTAACAATCGCTACGGCCTCGCCAGCCCCAAGGACAACCGTCGTGCCTTATTCACCGACGATTCGGAAATGCTCAGCCGCTATAAGGGCGATACCTTCAAAGGTGGTAACAAGGTCTTTAAAAGCGCACTGCTGACCGAGCTACTGGAACGGCAGATAACCGACTACGACGACTTCAAAACCCTGCTGGCCGAACAGGGCGAGGTTAAAATCCGGAACGAAGGCAAGGACAACGAATATCTTTGGATAAAACCCCATGCCGGCGGAGACGGCAAAGGCATTAATCTACGGGATGCCGCCTTCAGCCGTGACTTCATCGAGCTGTCGCATGTACAAAAAATGCAGCAATTAGCGACCGAATCGCGCTATGAAACCACCACCCCGCCCAGAGACAACCAAGCGCAATACGACCAGGCCTTACAAGAATGGCACAAGCAACGGGCCAAGGAAATTAAATACGTCTACCTCGGCAAACGAAGCCAGTACGATGCCTACAAACAAGCCACGGTCGAAGAAAAGGCCAAGTTGTTGATCGACCGCGAACAGCGCTTTTATCAAAAACACCTTCCGGAGCCTATTGAGGAAGATCGCCTAACAGACACGAATACAGATCATCTTGAAACCACAGACCTTAAACCGGCTACTCAGCTTGACCCTGGCCCCAAAACCAGCGTCACCGGGCAACTGCTGCACGACCATAAGGCTGAAATCGAACGGGTAGCCAGCAACCAGGAATTTGCCATCATCAAGCAAAATCTGGAGGCAAAACGCTTACTGGCCAGGCTCTCGCACTCGCATGGCGTTAATCCGGACAAATACCCAATCAGCAAAGGCCAGGACGGCGGCGATAGAATCCAGGCCGGAACCCGGAAACTCAACGTCTCCGATTTTTTAACCAAAGAGCTGAATCTGGATTACCGAACCGCTGGCCAGATTTTGCGGGAAGTCTACCAAGAGCAGACAGGCCAGGTTTTAGAGACGACACCACGGCAACAAGCCCGCGCCGATTTATGGAAAACTTACCAGGCTGAACGGCAAACCGGCGCCGCGATCCGGAAAGCCGAGCGCCAGGCGCAAGCTCAACAGCGCAAAGAAAAGCAAAAAGCCAACAACCAGGCGATCAAAACTGCTAATCAACGCAAACTGGAAGGAATACGGGGCAATCGCAACCTAAGCCCTGCCGAACGTAAAGCCGCCACCAGTATCGCCAAAATGGAACGCATCCAGGCCGAAACCGCCATACGCGAACAAGCCCAAAGTGAACGCGAGCGACTGGCCGCTATTCAGTCCGACGAATATCGTAACGGCTACCGGAACTGGTTAGCCGCCCGTGCACAAAGCGGCGATGAAACCGCGTTGGCGGAACTGCGGAAAATGCAGGCTAAAGCCAAGGCCGGAACCGATGTACAGGAGATCCATTCCGGAATCGAAGCTAAACCGCAAAACCCCGTCATTCCAGACACAGAACCACTACTGAAAACCTATCAATTGTCCTACCAAGTCCACCACGACGGCACAGTCACCTATCGACGCGGCGATACCGACGTGGTTCGCGACGAAGGGCGGTTTGTGAAAGTGCTGCACACCGAGGACGAGACCATCGAAACCGGTTTACGGCTGGCCCAGGCCAAATTTGGAAAAAAACTGACAGTACGCGGCAGCGACGCCTTCAGGGCCAGCGTTGCGCGGGTCGCCGCTGAGAAAGGTTTATGGGTTGAATTTACCGATCCGCAGCTGAATCAACTGATGGCGGCACGAAAAGCTGAATTGCAACAGGCAAGGGAAAAAACACAAACGGTCGAACCGGCGCAGCCAGAAACACCAATCGCCAAGTCGCCGAGTCTATTCAGCAGTCTTGCGCCCAATACCGAGCTTGGACGTTACACTGGCCCGATAGTGGGCGTCGATAAGCGTTATGTTTTTCAGGCGCACGGCAAGGACATTATCCGGCATGAGCGAAGCCTGTTTAGCACTGTGCCGGCACAAGGCGACAAAATCCGAATTAGTTACAGTCGAGGGAAGATGAAAGCAGAACCGGTGCAGGGTAAGGATAACAGGAGGTCGAGAGGTCAGTGAATACAGCATTGCAAAATTGCATGCCACTTGCACCCATGAGACCACATGAATTGCACACTAATTGAAGGTACCAAAAGCGGCCACAGACAATGAGTAGAATGACGGTTGGGTGAATCTCCCGCACGACGTTCGACAACCAGATTCTGGTTATCGATAAAACGGGCGTTACAACTCAGCCGGTTCTGACTGGCAAAGTCGAATCAGTAGCCGATTTACCAATATTATTGGAGGGCATCAGAAATGATCGTCAACAAATTCAATCAACATCCGATAAACCAACAATCCAAGAGAATACTCAAACAGAACCTAATACCATTCAATCCGGAAACGGAATTAGTGGCGCTGGTGCTGGTGAGGGAGGCGTTAGAACTAAACCTATTGGAAACGGGACCAATTCAAGAGCCCCTTCTACTGATAGCAAAACTAGCGGCACGGCCTCAGTTAGCGATGGCACTAATGACGGAATCGGAGCCGGGGGTGGAGTTCGAGTTAGACCTGTCGGAGACATTGGAGTTGGCGGCAGCGGAGATACTGGAGGAAATAGTGACATCATTGAAGGCGACAATGCCACAAGCGTTGGAGTAGGAGCCAAGGAAGATCGATTGACTGAGTTTACTGATCCGTCTTCGCCAATTAGAGGGTAGGCCGGGATTCATGTAAAAACCTCAAGAAGAGCTGTTTTTGGTCGGAATACGCACATGCGTATTCCAATGAAATCCGCCACCGATTCCGATTTCAAAACAACCAGGCATTCCAATCGAAACCCGCCAGTGGCGCCGACCGGCCAGTTTGCGACATTCAAAAATTTCGGGGTGTGACAGCCATAAACCAGAAAGCAGTCATTTAAAGTTGGCCGATAACTTCAAGCCGGATTCCGCAAAGCGCCTTCCAGGGCAGCTTGCTGCTGGGTTTCGACAGTCCTATGCCAATCACACCGCCGGTTACGTGAAATACAGCTCGTGCAATTGAATCATCAATGTGGCGCTTAACTCTTTGCCATCGCTTATGCGGCTGACCATGTACATAGCGGCCCACTCGTTGGAGTTATCTGGAACCGGTTATCATGTCAAAAATGCATGTTATCCCGTTTAGAACCTCAAGGGTTTTTGAAGGAGATTGACGTAAAGAGTGTGCCTAGTGTACAAGATATGCAGACCTAGATAATAACTTGCTATGTTAAAAGAGGAAAATGATGGGTAAAGCACAACCAGTTGAATTGCCAAGCATACATTTTCCTACAAAGACAAAGGCGAAAGAATTCTTCAAGGAGATGCTAAATCGTTATAAAGACGGGGAGGAAGTCAATCAAGATGACCATGTTCTATTGCATGAGTTACTTTTACGCCACCCTGATGCCTCTGACAAAATTGGTGTTGGTGTAAAACGATTCTTCAGGGGCCAATCGCCAGATCACCCTACAAGTTGTTTTCATGTCGAGCGAGAAGATGGCAAGTCAACAGACTTCTCTTATCCTGAATGTATCTCAAGTGTAAAACCAACATTAGAGCAATATTTTTACCGCGCTTGCCGACAGTCTGTCTCAGAGATATTGACTATAAAGAAAAACAATCTTTTTGACAATGGTCCAGTTAGGTGCTGTAAAACTAATGAAGTTGTTACTAAAGAAAATTCAGAATTTAGGCATACTACTCCACCATTCGGTAAAATTGTCAACTATTTCAAAAAAGAATTAAATCGTCCTATAAATACAGAGATGTTTCATGAAGATGCAGACCTTCAATATATAACCCGTTTTTCAGATAAAGAAATTGAAAGTAAGTTTATAGAATTTCATCAAAAAATAGCAAATCTAGACATATTCAAAAAGTTTGAAAGATAAAAATAAAACTTATATAACCACCGGCTTCACACTGATCCCGCAAACAGCGCGGGTCCGGTGAGCCGTACGTTATGTGTAAATAATTCGGCAGTATAATTCGACAAATAAAGAGTGTGGTATTCAGTCATGATGGTCTTTCATGGACGGATAGGATGGCAGAATGGATAAACAAGAATTAGAGCTAGCTAACTTATTGGAGTTGGATATAGATCGTTTTACGAAAAGGATAAGCAACCGAGAAAGTGAGCATAGGGAATTTAAGCTGAAATTTGAAAATAAGAATCTTCCAAAGTTTGCAAGGGCAATGGCCTCATTTTCTAATAGAGATGGAGGCGTAATATTCTTTGGCATAAAAGATCGCCCTAGAGAACTGGTCGGCGTTCTGGATCATGAGGTTCCGGATGATGTTGTATTTACCAATTTCGTAAAAGAATATTTCGAGCCAGAAATAACTTTTTATTCAAAAACATTTGAGACTTTAGGGCTCAAAGTACACTGCCTAATCATCAAGTCATCTACACGCAAGCCTGTTATCTGTAGGAAATCCAAATCGATACGCGGAGAACAGGGAGAGAAAGAAAAAGAAATATTGAGGGAGGGGGCAATCTACTATCGGTACTCCGCTGCTTCTGATGAAATAAAATATGCGGATCTTAGAAATATTCTAGACAATGAGCGAGAACAATATTTCAAGTCGCTGGTGGATAGCGTCACTTTAATTAACAAGGTGGGGGTCGATAAAGCAGCAATCGTAGATGCGCAAGAATTATCCGGTGATGACCAGTCTGCGTCAGTGTATCT
Organism: Methylomonas albis; assembly: GCF_014850955.1. Taxonomy (NCBI): domain Bacteria; kingdom Pseudomonadati; phylum Pseudomonadota; class Gammaproteobacteria; order Methylococcales; family Methylococcaceae; genus Methylomonas; species Methylomonas albis. Next base: position 14,264 of record NZ_JACXSS010000002.1, on the reverse strand, counting down.
TACGAATGACACTGCGAAGAACCTAAATTGGATAGACAAAGGAAGGTTTTCAGAAGACAAGAATGAGGGCGGAAAGGCCTATTACGTCGTAAGAAAAGTAGAAATAAAGCATGGTATCGAGGTCCCAATTCCTACGGATTACGCAAAAACCCATCCATTAACAAAAACAGCCTTGAGTAAGAAGGTAAAAATTAATCTATTGGATTTTGACGCGGTGATCTGGAAGCTTGGCATTAAAGACAATCGCAAGTTCCATTTCCACTCCTATCACGGCAAAAATCCAATTCACAAGTTTACCGAAGCGTGTACGGAGATTATTTTAAAGGCTCTTCCTCTGGAAATGGAGAAACGACGTGATGCAATTAAAGTAATTGCCGAAGAATATAAGGCAGCGTTAAGACCATGATTTTTGATTAATTATTGGCCGGCGCGATTAAGCAATGTATTGGGTGGGGATAGACTGGAAAGAGATTTTGGTAAACAGACATAACAAGGCAAATTCACTCGTACGCCAAAAAGCGCCTCTACGTTCTGCTTTCTGTCTCCGGTGATTTGTCGCGTTAATCGAGCAATTTCTGGTATCAACCGGTCATTCAGAAAGCGGTCTATCGATCTCGTTCCACTAATAGCAGGTCAGGATCAAAAAGCCGCCGCTTAACGCCAAGTATAACTTGACCCGATAAGCGGAGCGGCGATAGCCGCGCAGTTTTTTGAGGTCAAGTTTATACGCTGGTCATGCATTTTTGTTTTTCTTTGTCTGATTGTGATTTTTCAAAATGGCTTCATATTCTTCCTTTGTTGGAAGCGGCCGAGATTCATCTATGATGTGCCAACCACCGCAAGTAAGGCAAGTGCAGCCACATATCACCGTATAAACACGAAAGTTTTGTTTACCTTCCCTTTTCTGAATCGCATTAGTACGCTCCTCGCTTTTTTTGAGGTCATACATTTGTTTACCATTTAGAAACCACTCCAACCATACGATTATTCTCGTTTATGCATAACGTCTTAAGCAGAGGCGCGCGACAGCGTGTCATTCTGACGTGATTTGTTAGATTTTACTATTTCCATTAATTCAAAAATTAGTTGACTGGGGTTTGAATTAAAGTACTCAACAAAGAAAGTCTGTATATCATGTTTTACTGCTAAGCTTGCTTCTAAAGAGGCCCAATTAGATTCATCAATTGATGGAGTAGTAATTTGTATAAGCAAATCAGATGAAATTAATTGTTTTATTACTTCATCTTGAGGTGAGGCTGATTGGTTATGCAATAGATCTATGTAAATATCGCATTCTCTAGAAATCATGTTCTCTATGAACCTTAATAGATGAATATTTATCAATCCATCTCGGATGGTATAGCTTAAAAACAACTTCATTTTCCCAAGTCACTAATTTTGTCTTCAGCTAGCTTTTCAACCTTATCAAGTGATTTGTCTAACGCAAATCCAGCAAGAATGGCAATAAGTGATATGGACAAAGAAATGCGAATAAAGGAACTTTTATCTGACAAATCGCTTATCGAGCCATTTATGGTCAGTTCGGAAAAAAGATGTACTAAGGCTAGAATAAACCCTATTAAAATCCCTTTAATTGCGTCTGGTATCAAGCTTGCCCAAAATTCGTTCCAATTATGAGAATACCTATCTGAAGTTATTCCCCTGAGCATGACACCCATTATTGAACAAATGACAACCATCGTCATTACTGAGATTCGACCGGGTGCTAAATTTTCAAGAGAAAATAACGATATCCAGCCCACAATAAACACCAACGATAGGCAGAATATTGTTAGATATGTGAGTATTTTTGAGGAAGCGTATTCCGCTTTATTACTTTCAAAAACTGAAACTATAAGTTTTTCAAGGCTATCTTTAGACTCATCTCCCCACTGCTCTCTAATTTGACCTACAACACTCTCATCAATACCCGTTTTTCTATATTCGTCGCTCAATTTTTCCCAGAGTTTCCTCGAGGTACCGTCGAAACAAGGAATGCAAACAACAGGCTTGTTCAGCATACGCGCAGAATTTGCGGCGACCCAAACGCTGTCTTTGCCACCAATTGTAAGTAGAAGGTCACTATTAATAATCGCTTTTAAATGTGTTGTCTTCCAGCCCCCCGAGCATCTCGAAAACGTGAATTCAATATTCTTGTATTTTTCTCTAGTTTCATAAAAAGGGGCTAATTTATCTTCTTCCTCCGATCTAATAATTTCCACTCTTGTTCTATTTTTTTCATCATCGTTAATACCATCGATAATATGGGGATCTGCCGTGTGCTGGTTTTCTGAACAAACAATTACCTGATAACCACGTTTAGATAATTGATTCCCAATATCTCTACAGGCAGATTTAAATTTTTGAGTTTTTTCACTATCAGCATCAATCGATCCAAGTACAGCTATGCGCATTTCTATCTCCTATAATATTGCTGCACGCAGAAATCTAACGCCGCATTCAGCGGCTTGTCCGCTGGAATGCCTTGCTAGGCTTTGTTTAGTTTTCTTGGAGGCCAATTTTTGGCATCCCAAGGTCTTGCTTCGCCATATTTCCGCATATTTCTTTCATGCTTATAGTCAAAATAGGCTGATACAGTTGATACATATTTACCTTTATGGAAGCTCCACTTCGGCATGTCATCTAACGCACCAACAAACAAGTCGCCAGTCATTGACAGATCGTAACCATGAAAATATAGAGCTAGAGCCATGTCGTAAACTCTAAATATTAACTTGTTTAGCTTTCTAAGCTCGTCTGTCGTTTCGTAACCAAGTGCACCGCCTCTCTCTCGTTGATCTAGTCTCTCGGAAACCTGTCTAGGTGAAACATGCACGTATGCACAGCACTCTCTGTAGACGTCATTGAGCTCGTTGATTAATAGCTTCGCATCTTCCTCATGGAGGGCGGATAAATTGAGGTCTTCCCTAACATCAATTGAAGAACCAATGCTTTGAAGAAAGGTGATTTTATCTTGTAAATTTTTCCCTTTTGTCTGTTGATCGGCATAAAGGTACTTTATTGAAGATTCAATGATATATCTGAGCTCTCTCTTCACCGGAGTGATTAGACCTTCATCGAAAAGATAACTACAAGCTTGTATCGATTGCGCTAAATCATCTGTTGATTGAACAGAAAGAGCATTTTTTGAGAAGTCATAAGCCCTAGAGCTATACATAAATGCCAGCTTTAATAGGAGGTATGCATCATTTGTTATTCTCATGAAATATTTTTTTTGAGCTTTGAACTCAGGTGATTGATGCATTTCTTCCAATGCTTCCTTTTTTTGTATCTGTATTTCTTGGCTCATCAAAATGTCTATATACTTTCAAACCTAACAAGTTATTAAGCTGTTAACAGCATATCTACCTGAGAATAAACGTTGTCTTGCTACTTTATTGATCGGCATATGATTTTCTCTTCTATATATCATCGGCGATAGGTCGTTATGACCGCTGACCATCTGATTGCTGCCATTGAATCAGAATGAACGATAGGCCGCAACGGGTCGCCTGACGACCGTCAGCTCATCAGATTCATTGCCCGGAAGCCGTCATTGAATTCGGATACCCGATAGCGGCCGATCGTCACAGTGGCAAAACGACCCCTTGCGGTCATTGGGTTTTAGATTCGAATGTCGGCTTTAGAGCATATTTCGATCATTGATGATGCAAAAGGGTTAAAGAGTAAGATGTGCCAACCAACGGGCGGCGCATCTTTTTGATGCCAGATTAAAACGGTTTGGGATTCGCTGTATTCAAGTTTTGGCCGTTATGTAGGACAGATTTGCTCCTGACTTAATTAAAAGACCCGTCGGTTCTGCTAATAGTAAGTTACCCGGAATTATGCCACGCCCGTTGGTTGGCACATCATACGGCCCTGTAAGTAGCATGATAATAAATCTCCTTAAACAATAATTTGGAGTTTGTCATGAAACAAGAAAACCAAAGCAATCTGCACGCACCCTGGAACAAAGGCAAGTTAATTGGTCAGAAATTGCCACTAAAATTGAAGGAAATCTGGGCCATTCGCATACGTTTGCAGATGGCCAAAAATATCCGTGAAGTGGCTCTCTTCAATCTTGCCATTGATAGCAAGCTCCGGGGATGTGATCTGGTCAAACTTAAAGTTTGCGATGTTGCGCAAGGTGGTCGAGTGTCATCACGATCAATTGTAATGCAGCAGAAAACACATAGACCAGTTCAGTTTGAAATTACCGAGCAAACCAGAGACTCGTTGGCAAATTGGATCAGCCAGTCTCAACTGAAGACCGAAGAGTTTCTTTTTCCAAGTCGAATTCACGATTCGCCACACCTCTCTACGCGGCAATATGCTCGAATTGTTGAACACTGGGTAACATCTATTGGTCTTGATCCGGCAGCATATGGTACTCACACAATGCGCAGGACTAAAGCCACATTGATTTATCGTCGGACAAAAAACTTGCGAGCCGTTCAACTACTGCTGGGTCATACCAAGCTAGAGAGCACAGTGAGATATCTCGGGATAGAGGTCGATGATGCGTTAGAAATTTCGGAACAGACAGCAATTTAATGTTTAAATTCATGGCGGCGGTTACAATTTGCTTAACCGCCGTGCTTGCGAACGGAAAAAGATCTACCTATTCTTGATGACTACCCTAATCTGCCAATGACCGCAAATTGCTCTATCCAGCCTACGGCCCTACGCGCCCGAAATAACAAGTATAAGATGCACAACAAACATTAAAACAAACGTGAATAGAATGGCAATTGAAGATACAGAAGAAATCGAAGGTCTAAGTAAAGACGAAGATGCCTCTTTGGGTGATTACCCCATCGACACCTTATTGATCAGAAATGAAACCCGAACTATCCATGATGTAACACGCCGAATTGATAAAGGCTTCTTTATTATGGCTCCCGATTTTCAGCGTGATTTTGTTTGGGAGGAAGATAAACAAAGCAAGCTAATTGAATCGGTATTAATGCGTATTCCCTTGCCAGTGTTTTATTTAGGGGAAGACAATGATGGAAAAATGATTGTCGTTGATGGTTTACAGCGATTAACAACTTTTAAACGTTTTCTTGATAATGATTTTCGTCTGAAACTGCCAAAGCAGCCAGAATTGAATAAAAAACTGTTCAAAGAACTTTCATCTAAACTGCAAAACCGCATTGAAGACTGTAATTTAATTCTTTATGTCATTGATGCTAAGGTACCAGAGCGAGCTAGACTAGATATTTTTGAACGTGTCAACAGTGGTGAACCACTGACCAGACAACAAATGCGAAATTGTTTATATAGCGGCAAAGCAACTCAGTTTTTAAAAAAAGAATCAGAAACAGATCTTTTTAAAAAAGTCACAGCAAATAGTTTAAAACCTAAAACAATGCGTGATAGAGAATGTGTCAATCGATTTTGTGCTTTTTTTTTATTGCCACTTGATAGTTATAGAGGTGATATGGATGAATGGCTAGCTGAGTCCTTAAGAACAATGAATCAATTGGATGAAACACAATTAATAACGCTTTCCAGAACATTCCAAAACGCACTAAAAAACAATTTCATATTATTTCAGGAACAAGCATTTCGCAAGCACAGCCCCATACAAAGCAGGCGTGGTGTTTTAAATATTTCACTTTGGGATGTAATGACTACAGGACTAGCTAATTACTCTGAAGAAGAAATTAACGATCATGCTCCTGAAATTAGAGATCATTTTTATGAATTACTAAGCGATGAAGATTTTACTAGCTCTATTACTTTGGGTACTAATAGCGCACGTAATGTAACATTTCGTTTCAAAAAAATACGCGAAATGGTTCAGGAGATATTTCATGCTTAATCGTATTTATCTTAAGTTTTTTAAATGTTTTGAAGAATTACCTTTACCTTTAGCTCCACTCACACTCTTATCTGGTACTAACGCATCGGGTAAATCATCTGTGTTACAGGCTTTGGTGTTGTTGCATCAAACAATGCGGGAGCATGAATGGTCAACGCGCTTAATGCTTAATGGAAAATCAATTAAATTAGGCACTGTACTGGATGTTGTCAATGAATCACAAGGCGGAAAAAGTTTTGAAATTGGTTTAACGTATAAAGATATTTCATATTCTTGGGTATTCACTGGAGAGCGCAACGAGTTATCTATGGATGTTGAAATAATTTGTATTACTAATAATACCACGGGCACTAAAAATCTAATTGACTATCCCAAACTTAAAAAAGATCATCCAGATAATCATTCTGATTATTTACAAAAGCTTTTACCAACTTACTTCACATTAGCCAGTCATGATTTTAATATGCCTTTCTCAAGTGGAGAACGTAAAGATGGGTTTGTAACTGATATACATCAACCTTTAACAACAGGCTTTACTTATATTACAGCCGAACGTATTGGGCCACGCGAAATATACGCACTTGAGGACAAACAAATAGCTTATGCCGTAGGACCCATGGGCGAATATGCAATGAGTCTATTTTACTCAAAACGTGATGAACCTATTTTAGATGGCTTAATTCTTAAATCAGAAAGCCGAAATACCTTGTTTCATCAAGTTACTGCACGAATGCAACATTTTTTTCCAAATTGTTTATTAGCGGTAGAAAAAGTACAAAATGTCAATGCAGTTACATTGAGATTGAAAACGTCAAATGAAACAGAGTTTCACCGCCCTATTAATGTTGGATTTGGTTTAACACAAGTATTGCCAATTGTGATTGCTGGACTATCCGCTCAAAAAGAAGATATATTGTTAATTGAAAACCCTGAAGTGCATTTGCATCCTGCCGGGCAAGCGCTTATGGGAATGTTTTTAGCTGAAATAGCCAGCGCTGGCGTACAAGTTATTCTTGAAACCCATAGTGATCATGTTCTTAACGGTATTCGCCGCCTGGTGAAGATGGGGGGGATTTTACCTGAACATATTGCCTTACATTTCTTTAACCCACGTTCTGCTGACGCACCGCAAATAATAAGCCCACAAATTAATACCCATGGTGACCTTAGTTGTTGGCCTGATGGTTTTTTTGACCAATTTGACAAAGATATGAATTATTTTGCAGGATGGAATTAATGGAGCTTGTTCTCAATGAATTGTCTTTACATGGGCAGTTTACCTGTGTAGCTGATTTTGAAAGCGCTGTAGATAATATTATGAATATAAAACAGCTCAAGCCAGAATTGCATTGTCATCGCAATTTAAGAGATGGCACAGTTTTAGTTACACACGACTTATCGTTACAACAATCTGTCAATCAATTCAAGCTCGAGAAGAAAAGGGCATTTATGTCATGGATAACTACAAAAGGCCCTTTTTGGGAAGAAAGCCGACAGCATAGTCCTGATGATTGGTTAGAATCACAAAATGATATCGTAACAGACACTGGATTGGGTGAAGTAGCTTATCGCCGTTTTAAAGGAAGTAATTATCAAACGTTCAGTTTTGAAGGTTCTAAATGGGATATTGACTCAATTAATGTTGATTGGCACTGCAATGGTCAGGTTAAATCTATCGATGTTATTAACCACTGGAAAATCAAAGAAAGATTGATTGCCGACTTATTAAATGATTATCAGCCTGACAAATCAAATCTACCTACTTTGAACAAACCTCTTCCTAATTTAAAATTATCTAATGAATTTGTTGATTTAGCTAAGTTTAGAGCGGATTTGAATAGCCATTCCCATGAGGGCAAACTGGCCCTTATTCAATCTATAGCCGACAGGATAGCAAAACTTAATGGTTATAAATTTAATCCAAACTTATCCACCTCAAACCAAATAAAAAGCAAAAGTTATCGAAAAATTTACGAATCTATTTGCGAAAATGGAAAAAAAATTTATCTTTCAGTAGACTTTGAAAAGGGGGCGTTTGAGTTATGCAACCACGAAGGCGAACACCAAGGTGAAATTAAATTTGATGGCGAAAAGTCGGGCATAGCACAGTTGAATCACAATATATTCATAAATCTATAAAGATTGTAAAGTAGCCCGAGTATGCAACGCATACCTTTTTAATGCGTTCACGCCACTCTCTGGTCTTCATTTGATACGCGTAACCAACCCTACATTGGATTTAATCATTGGCAGCAATGCTGCCAGTTTTCAGGGGCGTAGGAACTGAACAACCTGAAACGCATCGTTCGCGATTGGTGCGGTTCGTAAACTCACCACACCCTACGCCTGCTTTTGGCTGGACATTTGCCATTGGCACTTTCGTTTCGTCTGGCGGGTTTTGGCCGGGTCGAGCCAAAGAGAACGCAAGGTTGCTTGCCGAAAAGCGGCCATTCACTGAACTTAGGGATGGAAAATTTCGTCAGCATCCTCAGTGGCCGCAATTTCTGGCCGATTGCGACAATTCGCCATTTCCAGGAGCCGACATTCACTACTGGTGGATTCGTATCGGAACTGGTTGCTGGTTTGTAGTGGAATATGCAAAATAGGGTTATTCAGTGTGACAAATTTTCTGGGGTTCCGGCTACAACCTCAAAAAGGTTTTCCAGGGTACAAGGCTATAATCATACGCTGAATCCTCTCTTGACCAATGACATTGCAAAGGACTACGCGATGATAAAATCAGCTTGCAACCCTCAGCCATCATGCCATTAAACCTAGAATATCTTGGCATAGTCGCGCGTATTGATGCCCGAATACAGCAACTCGACGCGCTTGGTCTGAGCGAATTCGAAATAAAGACTGAGATGGCCGATTTGATAGCCGACTTCCATACCGTGTTGAGCCAGGCAACCCCTCGAGAGAATGAGGCTTTATGCGCGGAGTTTGCCGGATTCCAACGGTTTGCCAAAATCATGCAGACGCTTGCAACACCCATGGCGATCGATAGTCAGGAGGTTTCCGGCGGACTACCCAGCGAACGAGTGGATAAAGTGGCCGCAGCGATTAATCAGCGCGTCCTGCAACTCGAAGCTCAGGGCATTGATGGCGCTGAATTATTGAAACAAATGGTCGGGCATATTTTAAATTTCCAATGGCTATGGACGACGGTATCCGACGCCAAGCTAGCCCAACTTTGCCACCAATACCCAGGGCTATACCGGTACGGCCAACAGATGGAGAAAGCAGCGGCAATCGAAAACCAAAAGAAAAAAGACGCTCTTAGCCACTGCCGGTATTACCCGATGTATTAAAAGAAATGATCGTTTACCTGCTGACTGAAGGCGGCATGATCGAAAGCCGGCTTCAAATGATTCTGGACGAAAGAAGACTGCGCGAATCATCCAGCGAGTTGACATTAATAAATGACTACTTTGAGCATTGGATGGAGGGTTATAAAGGCCTGGAAAAAGGACTGCGCGCCGCCCAGGTACCCGAAGAAACTCATGGAATAGTCATGAAGATCTTTGAGCCGATGGCTCTACGTATCATCCATCTACACAACAAGGTATTTGAAAATCGAATAAGTCAGTCGCCGAACCGCTCATAGCAAATCCGCCCCGCGTGATCCTTAAACAGATTGGCCGAGCGCACATACCCGGCCAGCACGTCGGTGGAGCGGTGGCGGCTGACTTCCGCCAGCTTGAAGATCGAGGCCCCGGCTTCGGCGGCGCTGGTGACGAATCCGGCCCGCAAGCTGTGGGCGGCGAAGTCGGCGGCATTGAGGCCGACTGCGCCGGCATAGCGTTTCACTACATTCGCCACGCTCTTATCGGATAGGGCGGCTCCGCCGACCCGGCTCCCCTTCCCCACCGCCCTGAACACCGCCCCTTCACGGACGCCGGCCACGGCCAGCCAATTTGTCAGCGCTGTCACCGGGCAGAACAGCAGGCTGCCGTGGGGAATGGCGATCACCTGCCCTGCCCCTTCCTGGTCGGTCTTGGATTGTCGAATCGTCACCCGCAGCCCATCGACCACGAACGCCAGGTCGGCGACCGTTAACGCCACCAGCTCCGCGCGGCGGAAGGCGCCGGCAAAGCCCAGTAGCAACAGCGCCCGGTCGCGTTTCCCCGTCAGCGTAGGGGGACAGTGGCGCACCATTTCCTTGACGATGTCGGCGGTGGCGGCTTTCTTCTTGATGGGGGCGATGCCTTTCGCCCGACGGATGCCTTTCAAGGCCGCCGTCACGCCTTTATGCGCGGTCGGTGTCGCGTGGCCTTGGGCCTCATGGGCGCACTTGATGGCGGCGAGCCGCCGGTTCAGCGTCGAGGCAGCCACACCGGCCTGCGCTTGGCTGGCCAGGAACAGCACGACGGATTCCGGCTTGGCCGGCAACGCTGTTTGCGCGTTAGCCACGCACCAGGTCTTGAAAATCTTGAAATCGCTGGCGTAGGCTTTGCGGGTGGCGAAGCTTAAACTCTGGTCGATGTAGTGCTGGGCAGCTTCGGCCAGTTCGCGTCGCTCCAGGTCGGTGTTTTTGGCGGGAATCAGGGCGGTCATTTTCGGCGGTTTTTGGTTCCGGGAATCAGCGTTATCGGAACTAAAAGCATAGCAGGAAAAGCTAGGTGGTGGCAGTAGTAGTAGAAAAAGCAACTGTTCCTACTATTCCGCAGAAACAGCAACTACTAAGGCAACTTTACTGGCACCGGCACCAGTTTTTTCAACCTGCCAGCACTCAAAAGATCGGGCTATGCAGACTAGTGACGTTCTGCTGGCGAGAGCGCACAGTGATTTGCACATCAACATCCTTATCAAGTCGGTTGAGAATGGTCATCAAGCGGTCAATGGTGAAACGGTCAAGTTTCACTTGTCTGATGCGTGAGAAATCAGCAGCAGCAATGGCGGTTAACTCTGATGCTTTGCGAACGCTCAAAGAGCGATCATCAAGAACACCAATAATTTCAGCCGCAAGTGTTGCTTTCAGATGTTCTACATCTGCATTTGCATGGGCAAAATCAGCAAAGAGATTGCCGCTACCACGGACGATTTCTAAGGGTTCATCGGTCATTTAAGAGCCTCCTTTAAGCGTTTTAGCCGTTCATGCACCAAGTCAATTTCATGTTTTGGTGTTTTGATGCCTTGGGTTGATTTTTTCTGAAAGGCATGAAGAACCCAAATCTCTTCGCCTATCTGCACGGCATAGACAACGCGGAACGCATCCCCTCTGTGCCGCAAAACAATTTCCATGATACCGCCCTCAAATCCCTTGAGGGGTTTTACACAATCGGCCATTTGCCCTTCGGCGGCCACTGTGAGCGCCCGCAAACCTTGTGTTTGCACAGACTCAGGGAATCCTTCGAGTCTTTTTTAGCCGCTTTAATCCATGAAACGGGTCTTGTTTTCTTCATTTCTTCAGCCTGATTTATCAGTTTTGAGTGTAGTCATATTTGACAACACTCGCAAGCTATATTTTATTCCACCTCCGGCGACGGCAAGCTGTCCGGCACTGTTGGACTTCAAATCCATCACTAGCTGTTAAGTTTATGTTTTTTTTATTGTTTCATGTAAAATCGTAAAATATTGGTTTTTTACATGAAAAAACATGAAATTCATAGACATAGACTCTAATTCAAATAAAATTAAGATTAATGCCATTCAGTGTTATGAGTCTTGGAAAGACACTATGAATAAATGGCGTCCTTACAAGGGAAGTATGATGTGGCGTAACATCTCAGGCATTGATTACTTGATACACCAGACCGCAAAAATACAAAAAAAGCCTTGGCGCCCGATCTGAAGAAACAGAATCTATCTATAGAAATTTTCAAGAAAGAAAATCCGAGCTTTCTGAGCGGATTAAAACGCTTAAAATCAATCAAGAAAAGCATGCAAGAATGTGCAAGGCGGTCAATGCAAACAGAGTTCCACGCATGGTTGCAGATATTTCAAGACGATTATCTGACTTTCCAGTATTGGCCAATAAAACACTCATTGTTGGAACTAGCGCCTTATATGCTTATGAGGCGGCGGCAGCGGTGTATTTTGAGCCTGATATGGTAGCAACCGATGATGTTGATGTTTTGTGGGATACCAGAAAAAAAATAAGCATCGCATCAGCAGAGCCAAAAGGCTTTATTGGACTACTTAAATCAGTTGACAAGTCTTTTGAGGTAATGGACAGCAATAAATACAGAGCATCCAATAAAGATGGCTTTATTGTTGACCTTATTCAACCCGCTAACAAGAATGTTATGTTTAGCGACTATTCTTCAATGTCAGATTTTCCTGAAGACTTAGTGGCTGTAGAGATAAAGGGATTAGCGTGGTTGGTTTCGTGTCCAAAATTTACAGCCACCGGCATAGATGATCAAGGCTTTCCTGTCGATATTACTGCGCCTGATCCAAGAGCTTTTGCCATGCATAAGAATTGGCTTTCAACCAGAGGTGATAGAAATCCGGATAAGAAAAAACGAGATTTAGAGCAGTCTATAGCCGTTTTTAAGCTGGTTAGCGACAAGCTATCATTTCTTGATTTTAGTGACGATGCACTTAGAGCTATGCCGTTAGAGATAAGAAAATCTATAAAGATGTAAAGAAGCTTACACTTTGCAGCCGCTCATAAGTCTATGGGGCTTTGGTTTAAACTCGCTCAAAGTAAAATATATTATTCTATATGATATGATACCATTTAGTATCATATTACTTTGTTAGCTCTTCAATTTTTGCGTCGATAGCCTCATGCAGAATGGCTAGACAAATTTCTGCATGCTGTCTGGCGTGTGCTCGCAATGTATTTCAGCTTCAACAGATAAGGTTCCGACAACCTGATATTGAATGGTTTGATGACATCTCCCTTACCTTGTCGTCTTCCCAAGGATAGGCCAGCTGCTTAGTCGATGCCGGCTCTTGCTCGTCGTCCTCTGTTCTGCTCCGCCAGAAAGGCATCCAAGTCGGTTTTTTGATTTTGACGGTAATCTGCTTTTTAATTCACTCATTGCAACACCTCTTGATATAACATTCCATTTCTTCCACAGCCTTTAGGTCTTTCGGTTTTAGTCCGATCACCGCCAACCGTCTTTTGCTGCTTTCCGATAAGCAATGCGATCTCGAATAGTGACATCGGCAAGATCGAGATTACGAAATCCGGCAAGCAATTTGCCAGTTTCATCCGATTCATGAACAGAAGGGTTGGTAGATGAACGGCTGATAATTACCCTCGCCTGAATATCTGGGTTGAACGCTTTCGCGGTTTCGACCATTCATCCATTTGATTGAGAGTCCAGATGTCAAACTGGCTTGGTTGGATTGGGATATAAGCCCTTTGGAGCGACAACTAGAGCAGACCGTACTCAACAGAGTCACGACCACCGGCATCGATGATAATATCTTGATAGCGGTGTTCGAGGTCTTTGACTTCTGCTGGTAGACCTTTACCGAATTTCTGAACACAAGCCACTCTTGTAGCACTTTTTCTTCATCACGACTTTGCACCCAATAGTTGGCGCTACCTTGCGGATCAGTGTCGATCAGTAAAACATCCGTCCAGCCAAGGCCCGCATCGCGGCAAGATTGGGGCCAGTGTAGTTTTGCCGGTACCGCCCTTCTCCCCACCAATCAGAATAATCATATTAGTTCATCCTATGTCACTTCATATATGATATATAATATCATACCATTTCATATTTTATGGTTTTGTTAGCGTAGTTGTATGAGGGGAGATTTAAACAAGCAATACAAAAGCTCCCATAGGTTAAAGGAATCCACTACCGGCAAAGAACTAATAGGTATGATATTATGTGGAATAATATCATACCATATTTCAAAGGCTTCTTCTAAACTCCTTGCAAATACAAAGGACTGACCATTGTTTATCGCAATTTCTTTTTAGCCTCGCCAGGACTATTTTGCGCTGAAGCGCCTGATCAAATGTTTCGCCGGGCTTGGCAATTTCCGATAATGATGTACCTGTCAATCGTGCAATTACAGTTGCTCTTGTTTCACCTGGCCGAGCTTGACGGTTTATTTCTTCCTCTGAAAGATGCTTTTTTCCAAAGACTGGGGCTTATCTTTTAAGCCAAACTGAAATTGGAAATGCGTTATTGTTCTTCCTGATTTGCGCTGGCCGTACTTCACCCATATTTGAATGTTGATTGATTTCTTCAACAGCCGGATCAATGACTCGTTTTTTTAGATCAACGACCCTGTCGTATTTCTCGTCACCTGGAACTGGCGCTTTAACCATTCAACTTCAATTTCCTCTCACCAGCAGAATTCCATTGCACTAACACTCATATAGGCGGATAGAATAACGCTTTCAAAACGAGCAACGTGTTTAAGCTTGTACTTAGTGAATTCACGCGACAATTGCGATAAATAGGGAATGATGCCAAGCGAAAAACTGAGAACCAGCTTGCCCTCGCCAGGTACATAATCAATAGCA